>CBDIOJ010000001.1:0-35016 GCA_963422755.2 Dehalococcoidia bacterium | reverse complement strand
TGGCCGTGCAAATGCGGCCGGCCAGTGATCGGTCGGGTCCGGCGACCAGAACAGGCGCACGCGCAATGCCCGGTGCCTCAATACACGATGAAGGGGTTTGACCGATGACCGCGAAGCGATCTCGCAAGAAGCGAGCGCCGACGATGGTCGAACGCCAAATGGCTAAAACGTCGAGCCGCGAAGATATCAAGCTGAGGTTGCTGCAGGTTCACGAAATCCTGAGCGCGGCCGCGCTGCTGCAGGCCGAAGAAGCCGCACGCCAGGCGCGTCAGCTTGGCACTGGTGAGCCGCAGCTGCAGCAGCTGATCTCCAACCTCAAAGCCGTGCAGGGCCAGGCCTGGTTCCTGGCGCAATCCGTGAGCGTGGAGACCGATCATGACGCTGAATAGCCGAGGCAAGCGCGCTGGCCATGTGTTTCTTTGGAATTCTGGCATGGGACTGTGCGGACCATGCGCCGAGGAGGTGATCCGTGAACAGGAAAGAGCGCGAGCGAGCCGAGCGCAAGGCCCAGGCGCGAGCCGAGCGCCAGCCGATCAAGAACGTCGAGAAGAAGAAGCGCCATCGCAGGCGCTTGAGGAGGGGTAACCGATGATCGGCGACGACCAGACCTTCCGCGATCACATCCGAGCAGTCAACCTGGAGGCCGAGGAGAAGATCGAGCGCAAACGGCGCGGCGGCCGTCTACTTCGCGAGATGCCGGTTGACGCGCCGCTCAAGGATGTCGAACCGGCGCGTGAGGTCGGCGAGCGGGTCGACGCTTGATCGCTTTCGCGGGATAGGCAACCGCCTTGTGCGCTTCGGAGCGGCTTTCTCGGGATAAGCCATCTCCATCACCTTCGGCAGCTGCATCTCCCACCACCAGACCGGTGGGTCGAATGGCTTGTTCTCGGGATTGATCTGGCGATGCGAGACCAGGTTCTGGTTGATGACCAGCCGCTCGCCGATGACATGGTCGCCGAGCCAACGCAGCAGCTCAGCGAGCTTGCGCTGTTGCGCGCCAGGCATGGGGTAGTGCGCAGACCAGAGCTGGTTCCCATTCTCCATTTCGACACCGATGCAATCGATGTTCGGGTTCCGACCCTTGAACCCCGGCCACTGAACCAGGCGATACTGCGGCTCTTTGATCCCTTGAGTCCAAGCTATGTGATCGGTGTCGACGTGTTGCTCGAGCGAGCCGTCCGCGCCGAGCGTGAAGTGAGCTGAGATCAGCACGCCCTTGGCGCGGTGGTCAAAGTTGCGCAGATAGCCTGACCATCCAGCCATGTGATGCAAGCAGACCGCTGACTTCTTCGTTCGCTTGCGACCGAAGCAATCGGGCGGGCTTGGATTCCACTTCGCCGCGGCGTATCTCATCGAGGATCACCGAGATCGTCGGGCCCGAAGTCTTCGTCGTAAGGAACTTCGGTATTGCTGACGGGTTCGGTCTCGAAACCGAGCGGTGCCTTCTTGTCGCTCGCGACTTGCAGCTCGCCGACGCGGGCGTCGGCACGCCGCACTTGCGCCCAGCCGCCAACGCCGCTGAGGCCGAGTGCGCCCGCGGTCAGGGTCCCGAGCACGTATGGATCGACGGTGGCCAGACCGCTGAGGCCGGCCACGCAACAGCTCGCGAACCCGGCGAGTCCAACCAGGATTGACCAGGTTTCGCGTTGGCGCAGCTTTGTCACGTCACCTTCTCGACGATCAGTGCAACGTAAGGCGAGCCGACGACGCCGGCGATTGTCGCTTTGAGCTTGGACGGCATCTTGCTCCACAGCTCTCTGGCCTGCCACTCAACGCGACCCTGTTGCAGCGCGTCTTGGTGACGCCGGTACGCCATGCGCGCCGACGATTTGTACATCCGCTCAGCCCAGTCTGGAACATCGTGGCCATTCGCTTCGGCCTTCGCTTGAGCGACCGCCGCTGCGACGTACGAGTCTTCATGTTCAGCTTTTTCGCTGTACAGCACGATAATTCTCCCGTTCACGCGCCTTGCGCGCGCTCTTGGTCTCGGCTTTTTCTTTGGGGGTTGGCTTCCCACCTCCCGCAATCGAGCCGCCAGAATTCTTGCCGACTGATTTGAATCCAGCTGGCGATGAGCTCAGGCGTCCACCCTTGCCTGCCGATCCACCTTTGCCGCGCTTGCCGCGACTAGGTTTCTTGGTCATCAGATATCTCCCACTCCCGCTCGTTGTGCGAACTGGATGAGTGGTCGGCTGGTCGCCGACCCATCCCACGGGCTAGATGTTACGGCATCGGCTGCAAAATCCTGGAACGTCGTCGCGTCCGTAGCCCACTTGAAATACGCCGTCAGGCTTCCCGAGCGCGGGAAGTACGCAGCCCATACCGCCGTGTTGTGCGCGCGGTACCAGGTCTCGATCTTGCCGAGCGGAACCAATTTCTCGTACGCCGTGTATGCGTCCGACGCCTGCGCGTCAGTGAACGAGCCGCCGGCGACGTGCTTGACCACCGCGTATCCGCTCAAGATCCAGTAGTAGGTGTTGCGCCACCGGTCAGTGACCGACGTGTTCGGCGTCACCTGGATCGTGTTGTTGTTGTCCAGGGTGATCGTCGACGCCGAGACGCTGGAGTCGCCGGAAACCCAGTACCAGTTCAGCTCGTTGAGCGCCCGCTCGGCGTGCGCCTTGGCGAGACCTGCGATGGTCGAGCGGGTGTACGTGCGATTTGGCGAAGACAGCGGAATCAGCCGTCGGTTCACCGTATCAACAGCAGTGATCGCGCCGCTGGAGATCGTCAGCATTGCGCCGAGCAGATCCGGGTTCGCGGTTCGAAGCGCATTGCTGATCTCCGCCCAGCCAGTCGCATCCGATTTCAGCGCTGCCTTCATCGAGTTCGCGAGTGTGCCCGTGGTCGACTCGCCCGGCGGGAACAGAACCGCGTCGGTGAGCGCGAAGTATCCCGTTCCCGCCAAATGCTGGTAGAGGACCTTGTATTCAGCCATGCGTCACACCCTGCTCGAACGCGCGCGCACGTCCTTGAGCTTCAAGCTCGAGGTTGTGCCGCCGTTGATTAGCCACTGACAGTAAAGCCCGCCGATCATGTGCAACGAGCCAGCAACCTTGACGGGCGCGAACCGCATCTCACGCTCCCATCCGTTATCTCCGTTGATCGATCCAGCCTGCGCCTCGAGTGGAGGCACGTCGTCGTCGATCCAGACCAGCTTTAGGTGGTCTGACGGGAAATACATATTCGTCGTAGTCACCGCGGTGTGGTTGTGCAGATCGAGCGCCAGCATGTAATTGGGATGCGACGACGGGTTCACGATCATGTTGATGACGGGGTGCGTCGCCGGATCAATCGGGTTCGCGAACGCCTTGTACGTCGTGTCATTGTCGCCCGCGTTCAGAGTCTGGTCGGCCGAATACAGGTCGATGCTCGGCGCCTGCAGCTCGTCTTGCCAACTGAGGTGAAACATCTGCGAGGTGAAGTTGTCGAACGTCGGGGTGGTCCCGCCGTGGCCAACGAGTGCAGGGACCCACCTGTGATCTGGATCGTCTGCGTGAATGGACAAGAAGTAGCTCGACGAGATGATCACCACCCACGCGTACGTCGTGTTCGCGCGCGCGCGGATCGCGAACGGCTGCGCGTTCGACGGATATGCATCCCAGTTGTCTGTCTCTGGAACCGTCGTCGACTTGTTTGCGACATTGAACTGGATGTTGAATTCGCGGTCCGAATTCGACTCGTCGTAGGTGAAGATGTAGCCGATCCCGTATCCAGTCGAGTTGGTTGCGTCAATCTCAGCGAGCGTCTGGCGCGAGGACAGATCGAGGCTGGCGAAGGTCTCGACCGTCGACTGCGTATCCTCGTAGTAGTAATAGGCGCGCCAGATCGTGTCGCGCAGATCGGCGCTCGAATCATTGACGTCGGTCAACACCTCACGCACATCTTGCGCGCTGATATCGCCGGATGTGTTGTCCGCGAGCTTCGCGGCGATCTGCTGCTCGATTCCCTTGCGGGTTCGAATTGTCATCAGCCCAACCTATCCGGTCCGTTCAGCCTCGATTGATCGAGGATGAACCTGCCTTGGACGTACGTGCCCGCCATATCAACCATGCTGCACCTCATCTTCCCCAACCGCCGTGAACCACCAAGATACTCGATTCCTAGAACCAGCATTCGGTGGTTCGCGAGTTGGTGACCATCAGGACCTTCGACGATGAGATGCGCGATGTCCGCGGCGCGCAGGTCGCGGAGGCGGTCGTTTTGGGTTTGATGTGTCTGCGCGAGCGGGAATTCGACCTCGCGGTAGCTGATCGGCTCGCTCAAACGTGTCAGCGCCTTGTCGATGAATGTCCCAGCAGGACTTTGAACGACTGACCTCGTGAACCAGGCTGGAAGCTTGAGCTCGCGCTGACCATATTTCGCAACCGAAGCAGATTTGGTGATCCTCGCTTCCTGGTAAGCGGTCAACGCTGGCCTGGTGTCATCCCAGTCGACCGTCGCCCAGACTCGAAGCCAGAAATTCTTCGGGAAGTTACCAGACTCGCCGTCTGTTCGCTCATCGTATCCTTCGTCGACAGCCGCGACGCTGGCGCTGGCGCTGGCTGAAGTTGTGCTCGTCGAGGTGAGTGAGCAGGTTGAGCGGTTCGTCGCGCCCGCGTTCAGCCGCCGATTGTAGAAATCTTGCTGCGCAGCGACCTGATATGGCTCGGATACCGTCGCGTATATTCTAATTGCGAATTGTTGAGGCGAGTAGGAATACCAGAAAGGAATTCTTTCGTTCGAGGTAAACTCATTGTACGAGCGCGGATATTGAGCGAACGAATAGCCCATCGTCCCAGTCGTTGTGTTCGATGAAGAAATCGAGCAGCTCGAGCGGTTTGTTGCAGATGACGGTACTCGACGTTTCTGAGCACCTTGATAGTTAAGGTACGTCTCGGTGTCCGAGCGACGAAAGCTCTCAGCCACCTCGCAACGCCAATATCTGGCATTGGTGTACGCCGTCGGGATCGTCGCGCTAAATGATCCCGTAGACATCAGTTCACCGTTCGTCGCGGTGAACTGCGGTCCGACTATGTCTGTGCTCCCGACCAGATGCTCGAAGTGTCTGTAAAGGGTCTCGTTGAAGTTGTGCTGGCCACTCACGTACGTCGAGGTATCCGACTGGTGATAGCTCGGCTCGACCTCGCAGCGCCAGTTTCGCGCGTTGCGGTAGGTGGACGGGAGCGCCGCGGTGACCGTAGACGTGTTTAGCGTGTTGCCTAAGTTCGGGCCGCGCACATTGAAAGTGCCGACCAGGATTTCACCGCTTCGGACATAGCTCTCGGTCGTCGCATCGCCGCCGTCGTATGCGACGATCGCCGTGTTTTTCACCTGGTCGATGTCCTGGATGTCGACGTAGCCGTCGACCAGGATGTTCATGAACCGGGTGTCGAGCAGCGCGGCGCTGACGTTGTTCAGCGTCTCGGCTGAAATGATCGCGATTTGTCCGTCGGGGCGCTCGATCACGTAGCCCCCGATGAATTTTGAGAGATCGGTCAGAACACGCCCGACTGTAGATGTGATTTCAACCTGGTCGAGGCTGACGTTCGCTATGATCGAGCCGCTCCACAACGTCAGTCCGAATTCAGATAGCACGGTCTCTACGAACGACCTCGCGGTCGTAGTGCTGCCGAGCAGGCGCTCGTATGGGCGGTCGTAGATCGGCTCGTTCGAGCTGAACACGCGAAACTCAGCGATCTCGTCATTGGACTGGTCAATATGCGTTGGCGGTTCGCACCATGCATAAACGACCGATACTCCATCGATCCGCATCCGAAATCGGTGCGACTTGGAGAGCTGGGTTGTGGTGTACGGCGACGTTGTGCGCCGCCGGTCGTATTTGTGATCCTTGTTGAAGAGATTGACGCGCCCACGGGCGCCGCGCAGCCACAGGTCACCCCCGCCTGAGATGAATTCAGAACCAGTCGAAATCCAGTAGTCGAAAACGTCCGCGGTTACGTCCACGAACGTGGACGTGTCTGTGAAGTCGATCTCGAAAGTGACAGCCGCGATCAGCGGCGCTGGCATCGCTTACGCGCTCGCGTTATCAGCCTCGAGCGCCGAGACCCGCAGCTCTAGCGACTCGATGCGCTGACCGTGAGCGCCAAGCAGCAGGTCCGTGCGCTTCTGATCAGGCGTATCGCTGTGCACGTCAGCGTGCGTCTCGGGATCGTAGTCCGCGTCCAGCTTGATGATCGGGATGCGGACGCGCTTGTCCTCGCCGAGTCCGGCGTGAGTGTATTCGTGCGCCATGATTAATCCGTATCGTTGGATGCTTCGAGCGCGTCGAGGCGCTCGGATGTGCGCTTCACGAATTCCGCGAATCGCGTGTTGAGCGAGTGCAGGACGCTGAGCAGTGGCATCCGCGCGTCCAACCCGTCGATGCGTGTCGCGTTGGCGTCGATCGACTCGGATAGCGCGGCTCGCGCAAGAGGCGCGGCCGCCACCGCAAGTGTGAGTTCGGCGACCTCAGCTTTGAACTGCTTGAGCTGCATCAGCTCGAGTGTGATGAAACAGATTCGTTGCGTTGAGGTTGTCCATCCTGACGTCAATCCGCGCGAGCCATCCGAGTTGATCGGTGTCACGCGGGCGCGGTAGAAGTGAGATTCATGCGCTCCGCAGTGCACAAGTCCAACGTGTGCATCCCAAAAATGCATGGCGGATCGCCCTGGAGAATTTGCGTGATCCCAGTTCACGTAAACCTCGCTCGCGTCGACGTTCAACGTGACCACGCGCCTATGCGACTCCGAACAACCATCCGCACCCCATGTTGAAAATGTCCAACAACCGATTTCGACCTCGTAGCTCGGTGCACTGCCATCCCACTCCCATTGAATGGTGATCGCGTGCGCCGGAGGATGACCTTGGTTCAACCAAACGATCGGCGGGTCGTCCGCGCGCGCGAAGTTGACCGTCAGCGCCAGCAGCGCCAGCGCCGCCACAATCGCAATCAGAACCTTCATGTCCAACCTCCTAATTCGGCACGCCGACGCCTGGAACGCCGTGGTACCAGTAGACCTCGTAGTCGACGGCTTGCGTGCCGGTGATCTCCAGGATGACCAGTCGGTCTTCGGTCGCGAGATTTCCATCTTGGGTCGGGTCGTGAACGGCCCGCCGGACAACGCGGATTCGGCCGTGCGCAGACGCGGCTTCGTCGAACTCGAATACGCGGTTGAAGCCAAGCGCGCACGGGATTGTCCAGTTCGAGAAGATGACCTCGCTCATGTTGCGATATGTGATCACCCACCACCCGAACGTCGGGTAGTTCGCGTTGATGTATCGAGTGGTCGTCGTCTGAGTTGACGACGCAGGGATCGTCGCTTTGCGGAAAGCGCTCGCGCCTCCAACTCCATCGGCGGTTCGCACTCCAAGATGCTGACGCCGGATTGCCAGGTTCTCAATTTCGTCAGCCGTGACGCAATCGTCTTGCAGATGCCGGTTCTCGACAGTGTCGTCGGCCATCCGATTGCCGTTGATTTTTGCCCAGTAAGGACACGATTGCGAAACGCCATCGTGAACCAGCACCATGGGCTGCGTCGGCAGGTTGATCGTTCGCAGATCGCGAACGCCGTCTGCGCAGAACATCTGACCAACCTGCGTCGCGATCCCGAGCGCGCTCGCGCGATTCCAATCGCGAACCGACGTGTTGAGCTCAGCGGCGAGCAGATCGTCGTTGACAATCCAGGTTCGAGGGTCTGGTTGGCTAGCCATCAGACACCGGCCTCGCGCAGGCCGCGGCGAACCGCGTGATTGATATTTCGTTCGAGGTCACTCGGGTAGACCGATCCGTCAACTCGCACATTCACCACCACCTGCATCCCCGCTCCACGATTCAATGGTATCACCGCTTCCGGCCCAGATTCTCCAATCATAGCGAGCGTCGGGCTGCGCACGATCCCGCCGCCCGCGAGTTGGATGACGCCATCTTCTAGCAGCTTGTATAGATTTCGCATCGCCTCAGACTTTGAGACGCCAGACGCGAGCATATTCGCCAGAACATCGCCCCACCTCGGGCGATTGTCAACGGCCGGCGGAGCGACGTAGTCAGGGGCCTTTGTGGGGTCTTTCTTGATCAGCTCGACCTGCGCACGCTGCATACGCAACTCGCGATTGAACTTCTCAGTGTCGCTATCCTGTCGGTCTTTGGCGCGCTTGTTCGCGCGCTCTTCCTCTGGCGTGAACTGCGTCTCGAGATCACCCTCGACGATTGCCTTGCCACCTAGCGTGAATCCGGGGTTGTTGGGGTCTTCGGCGCTAAGGTCAACGTCGTCCTCATCGTCCTCCTCCTCGCCGCCGCCGCCGCCGCCGCCGCCGCCGCCGCCGCCGCCGCCGCCGCCGCCCGAACTGGACGTCACGATCCCCGCAGCCGAGATGATGCCGTCACGGATCGACGCGACGTTGCCCGCGACTTTGGAGTTCAGGTCACGGATCGCCTGCACCGCTCGATCAAATATCCCCGCCGTGTCAAACGACTCGCCGGCCCCAGACGCCAGAAGTTCGGCGATCTGCACGGCGGCGCCAGTCGCGATCAACTCTGCCTGCGCAGTCGCCGCGTTCTGGCTGACGCGCCCGAGCGCTGAGTTCAAATCAGCGAACGGGTCATTGTCGACGGCCTCGGCGGCCTTCTTACGCAGGTCTTCGATGTGGCCCTCAGCTTTACTCGCCGCCGTTCCCATCGCCTCCAGTGACGTCGACGCGATCTCAGTGGTGTAGGTTGTCGAGTCTCGCAGCGCCTCCTCCGCCGACGTGGCCACATCGGCGGGCAGCTTTCCTGCATCTGTGGCGAGGCCGGCCAGGAACTCGTCGGCGTCCTGCGTGAGATCATCGACGAATTTCGTGATGTTGGACGACACATTCTTGATCGCATTACCCAAGTCCTCATCAAAAAAACCCGCAATCGTACCGATAAAACCGCCGATGTCACCAACCAGCCCTGCCATCCGCTCGGCTAGCCAGCCGAGCGCCGACCCCAGCGAGCGCACCACCCAGCGCGCAGCGTCGATCAGCGCGTCACGAATCTCATCTCGGAACTTCCAGATCACCACGCCGAGTGCGACGACCGCTGCAACGATGAGCCCGATCGGTCCCAGAATCCCGGCCCACGCGGCGGCAGCCGCGAGACCGACCGCCGCCAGTGCGACCGCTACGATCTTCAACGGTCCTGGCAGCTTGTCAAACACACGAGCCGCAGCCAGAAAACCAGAAGAGACATCGCCAATCAGCTCAACGATGTCCTGGATCACTGGAAGAATGATCGGAACCAGCTGATTGAACACGCCAGATATCTTATTCCGCATAATGTTCATCTGGTCGGTGAAGTCGGCGGCGCCCTGAGCACCCTCAGTGCTCATCACGTTGCCAGTTTCGCGAGCTGTTTCCTGCAAATCCTCGATCGCATCCCTGCCGCTGCGGATCAGCGGCAGCAGCTCGGGTCCAGCCGTGACGCCAAAGATTTCCATCGCCGCAGCCGAACGCTTCGTCGGGTCCTCGATCTTCGCAATCGAGTCAGATAGTCGCAGAAACATCTCTTCGGGATCGGACTCCTCGAACGCATCAGTCTCGATTCCAAGCTCCATCAAACGACTACGTGATTCGTCTGTGCCGAGCTGGAATTGCTTCTGCGCCCGACCCATCTTCTCCAGACCTTGCTCAAACGTATCCAGGCTCGAGCCTGACTGCTCAGCCGCGAATCCGAATTCCGACAGCGTCTCTACAGCCAGCCCGGTGCGGATGCTCATCTTGTTCAGCGCATCACCTCTGGCGGTGAAGTCTCCAACAGCTTTGCCGATCGCAGCGAACCCAGCTACCGCCGCTCCAATTCCGAGAGCTTTCGGATTGAGTCGACCGACCAACCCCTTGAACTTCGAGTTCACGGCTTGCGCTTTGGCCTCGACTTGCGACAACGATCGCTTCAATCCGCCGAAGCGGGCTTTACCAACGCCGTCGAGCGCTCGCTTCGCTTTGTCAGCGCCCTGAGCCGCACCGAGCAAATTCTGCTGCACTCCTTTGAGCGCTGCCTTTGAGCGGTCGTAGGCCTGGATTGCGATTACGACGGATGCTGCCATTATTCGAGCTCTCCATCTGGCGTGAACCGGCGTCCACGATATCTCCCGCCGTAGCGAGCTTCCGCTCGCTTGCGTGATCGCTCGCGCGCGCTGTTCAACGCCTTCTCGCGACGAACATCACGCCTGGCTTTGTCCACAACGGCGAGCGCAGCGCGACCGATGATCGACGATTTCAGCTTGTGCTTCAGGATCAGGCGAGCCATGATCCGGCGTGCGAACTTCGCGATGATCTGGCGCTTGGCCTCAATGTACTTGGCGTACACCATCTTGTTACGAACTTCGAAGCCGTTATCGCGGATGTTGATCTGGTAGAAGCGAGCGCGGCTCGCGCCGGTGTCGACGGGCCAGCCAGCCTCGCCCTTTTTGATACGGCGGATGAACTCAGCGGCGATCTTGCGCATCGTCGGTTTGCCGAGGTTCGGCGTGCGAATCGTGATGATGTTCGAGCGACCGACCTGACCGAATCGGCGGGCTGGGATCGCCATTTAGCCGAGCCGATCCTCGATCACTTCCTCGACGCGCTCGACCATCTTGCGCCGACCCTCGCGCCTGAGCCAGTTTGAAATCACGCCGCGCTTTTCTTCAATGATTGGCGCGTAGAAGTTTGATGAACCGACAGGTGATGCAGCCTGGTTGTGGAGCTCCCATTTGATTTCGGGCTCAGTGGTCTGGTTGTCCAGGAAGAAACCGCGCTGGTCAGCGCCGATCCCGAGCTTGGATTGACCAGTCAGGAATGGCCAACGCACCGGCGCAGCCTGACGCTCGCCGCCCTCGCGAATGGCCTCGACCACATCTTCACCGGCCTCGAACCATCCATCTGCGATGGCATCCTGCATCTCGCTGGACAGTTTGCGCGGATGGATCTTCTTGCCGTCGAGCGTGAGTTGGACGTTGATTTGAGTGTTAGGCACCGTACTTAATCCCGAATCTGATCGTCGCGGTCAGGTACTGACGCTCGTTCGCGACCGACGTCCGCGGGCCCTCGGGCGTGACCCGAAAGATGTAGCTCTGGCCGAAGAGTGCCGCGAGCACAGCATCCTGCTGCTTGATCAAGCTGAGCGCGTACTTGTCCGTCACATCCGAATCGAGGACGACCGTCGCGATGATCTGCGGCCACCAGGATGCGCCGATCTGCGTCCAGCCCGAATGGCCGAGGACGATGCATGGCGGCTGCCAGCGACCTTCGGTGACAACGCGCGTGCCGTCGATCCCGTCGAGCAGCTCGACCAGATCGTTCCAGGTGTCATCGAGTGAGTTCACCGGTACAACTCCAATAGCGCGTATGCCTGCTGCGGTATCAGCGGGTGGTCTGGCTTGGTGATCCCGCTGTCTAGCGCGAGCACCTCCTTCATCGACCCGCTCGCCTCGATGTTCGGCAGGTTCTGCGCGATGATCAGGCTTGCTGTCTGGAGGTCGAGTGGCGGGACTACGAGCTTGTAGCCAGCCGACGGCGTGAACGTCGACGTGTGCGTGAGATTCTCAAAGCGAGTCCCATCCCAAAACACGAGCTCGTTCGCGTCTGACTTCTCGTAGACCGATCCCGCGGGATCGGTCGGCGTCGACGCCGTGCGCACGGTGTCCTCGACGGTCCCGTACCCCCACACCCCCGTCATCTGCAGGTAACCGCCCATCCCATTTTTGAGGTAGGCGGTCCGCGACCACTGCCGAAAGTCGACGTCCGTGGTCTTCAGTTCTGTGGTCGCGTAGTCGACGATCGATACCGCCGTGATGTCAGACACCGGCATCTTGAGCGCCGCCCGCCCAGAACGGCAGACGTGACCGTATTTACCTGCGTGGCGGAGGAGCGTTGGCGCGTCGAACGGGCCGAGCACGAACTTGTCGATTATCCGCGCCGCCAGCCGCAGATTCTTCATCGTCACCGGCGTCGGCGCTGTCGGCAGAGTCGAATACATCTTCGTTGTCTTCCATCGGTTCGGAGTTGCCCTGCTCGGCTTCCCCGAGCGGATGAGGCCATTCTACCTCTCCGCCTGGACCGAACAGCGCGAGCAGCTGGTTGATGGCATGCAGCCACTCCCGTTGGACCCGCCGAATCATGTTGTACGCGACGACGTACGTCCTGCGCAGCGCCTCGCCGCTGACTGCGCCAGTTGGCGAGTTCTCGTTGAAGATGCCGAAGATGCTGATCGGCAAGCCCGTCATCGTCAGCATGGTCTCGACCAGATCGTCCCGTTGCTTGAACAGCGCTTCCAGGTTCGAGTCCCAGGTCAGATACTCGACGTTGGCCGCTGGCGTGGCGTAGACGCCGCCTCGCTTGGCGGTCGCCGCCAACTCCAAGGCCGCGAACGTGTCAGCGTCGTCGCCACTAAACATCACGTCTTCCTGGCCGACCTCGACCAGTAGCGGGTAGCTGTGGCGGTGCGCGACGTTGCGGATATCGGTCTGGACTTGCGTGAGCGCGACGTTGAACGGCGCGAGTTCGGGAAGCCAGGAGTATCCGAACTCGCCGAGCTTCGGCGGCGACTGGACCGCAAGGATCGCGCGCTTGGACGGCTCGACTGGCTGGTACGACTCCTCGCCCGATTGGCTTGCAGGCGAGGAGTCGTCTACTCCGCGCACCTTCGGAGCGTCGTCCATGCTATCAGAATTGGACGAACCTCCCGACGCCACACCCATGTCGTCTGGAGGTTCTACGCCGGCCTGATCAAGCGGCGCGGGACTCACGTTAGCGATCGGCATGCGCTCGATCAATCGACCGAGAACCGACGCGTGCTCGCCCTCGAGCTCGCGCTCCTCGCGTTCGTAGCGCCGCATCTCACGAACGCCGTCGACTTCCAGGATGTAGACGTCGACGTGCTTGGACGCCGGCGCAATCCAGACGTCACCAGCCTCATCCGGCATCGGATACCAGAATCTCGGGCTGATCGGCGTGATTCGCGGGAGTCCGTCGTCATCCGTCCAGGGATAAAGCAGCCCCACCCCGAACACCGCGTAGTCGATCAGCGATTGGTAAACCGCATCCGCGAGCTGATGCATGAGCTCGTCATCGCGCGCGGGATCGGTCGGCGGAAAACCCATCATCATGTCCGCGAAAGACTTCGGGATCAGCCGAAAGTAGTTGGACTGCAGCGCGTCGAAGTGCATCTCGGAATCCGACGTGATCAGCGAGTGGTCACCGTCGAACAGAGTCTGCAGAAGGTCGTAGCGACCGATCCGCTCGCGCGCGGCGTCGGGCGGGATGGAAGCGCCAGGCTGCCAGTGCTCGACCGGCGTGTAGGCCTGCGGGTTGACTAGCGGGAGTGGTAGCCAGGTCGGCTGGACCTGCTTGAGCGCTGTCGGACTTGTGGTCATAATGCAGCTCGCGCGCGCCTGCGTCCGACGCTCGCGACGAAGTAGCGCAATGCGTCGCAGGCGTGATCCTCGATCTTGACGGGCTTGTCCTCGCCCTTCTCCGCCCACTTGTCATCCCAGGCGTACGACCCCATCTCGCGCAGCACCGGCGCGAGATGGTCGGCGATCTGCATCTTGCCAGTCCCCAACCATGCCTGCGTCTTGTAAATGCCAGGCACCACCTCGTTGTTGCCGAGCACGGGCTTAAGCCCGAAGATTCTGTTGAGCGCCACTCGCATGTGCGCGGCGGCGGGATCGATCACGATGCCAGAGATCGTGATCTCGCGAGCGTCGCACCACTCCCAAATCCGCTTCGCCTGCTCATCCGGCGTGAGCTCGCCGATCACGCTGTCGCGGGCATCGTGGCGCCATTCATCGACGACGGCGTGCGTCTCGTTGGAATAGCTGGCGATCAGGAGGCAGGATGTGACGGAAGATGTAGCGTGATCAATCGCCAGGGCGTACCGGATTGGCGGGCTGGGCAGCTGGTCGAGAGGAACGGGTTTGAGCTCTGGGAAGATGAGGCCGCTACTGTCGACCCATTGACCGTGAATGTCACGCAGGAGAGCGGTTCCAGTGAGCTGGGATTTGACCTGCTCGATGTATCTGGCCGAAAGGTTGGGATTGTCGCTGAGCTCGAAGGCGAGTCTTCGGACATGTTCGCTAGGCCTGTCGATGTATTCGGTCTTCAGCCAATGGTGCGCGCCTTTTGGGTTACAAGAAAGGATGATCTTCGGTGGCGGGTCGTCGAGCGAGCAGCGGCCGATGGCGATCTGGACGAAGTCGGGATCGACCTCTGTCGCTTCATCGATCCAGACCCCGCCGAGCGTCAGCCCGCGGATCGCCTCGCCAGAACCAGTGGTTTTGGCGTGCTGGAGATGGATGATGTGGCGCCCGACCTGCGCGGTCTTGGAACCGGTGTTGTAGCCGCCGTACGGCACTCCCAAATCCTCGCACGCGTCACGCAGGTATGGAAGCATGACGTTGCGGATTTGGCCAACTTCTGGCGCTGCGAACAGGAATCGGGTCGGGCGATCGAACTCGTTCATGAAGCCGAGGAACCCGTATGCGATCGACAGCGACTTCCCGCTGCGAATCGCGCCGTCCTCGATGATGACGGTTTCTGGCCAGAGATGGAGATCGAGGTTCTTCGCCTGCTTGCCAGTGAACTGGTATTTGGCCATCTCAGCCCCCGAAGTACGGCGAGATCATCCCAGCCTTGGCGCGCTGCATCTCGCTGACGTATCCATGCCAGAATGCCTCAAGCCTCACCATAACGCGCGCGGGTTGGCGCTCGATCACGTCGGGAGGCCAGCCAGTCATTAGACTCCAGAGCGCAACCTGGTCGTCGGGGTCGAGTGCGCCGTCGAGTCCACCGTCGATACGTTGACGAGCTGCGAGGACGCCTTGCTCTCCTGCTCCCGCACCAGTCTGAAATCCAGCAGCTCCTCCGTCATCGCGAACGCGAGTTTGAGCGGCAGGTCGAGGAAGCCGCCGACCAGCTCGCCATCGAGCTCGACGTTAGAGCAGAGACCGTCGAGCAGCTCGAGCAGCGCGATCGATCCCTCGGTATCGTCGCCGGAGGCGACCTCGCGATTGAACGTCAGGAACTCACGAGCTGTCACGTCTCGATATTCCATCGTGACAACCGAACCGTCGATCTCAATCCTGCGAATGCTCATTAGCTCGTAGCCCTGGTCACTTCACCGTCGACCTGCAGATCCACGGTCATCGTCTTGACGCCGTCCGCCGCGAACGTGATGTTCGCGCTGGTGATCGCTTCGAACGTGTAGCGCACGTCGCCCGAGCTCGGCGCGCCAGTCGTCTTGTCGGTCGCCGAGGGCGTGAACTCGAACTCGGTTCGCTTGCTACCGATCCGCATGAATTCGTCGCGCGTCGTCGCGTTGACGTCGACCTCGAACGAGCCCGTCCAATTCGTGCGTCCGGTGATCTGGGCGGCGGTCTGGTTGGACAACGACACGATCTCGCGTGGCTCCGCGCCGTTATTGAGCGAGAAGCTCGACAGGCCCGATACCGCATCCGAGATATCGATCCAGCTACCTGATCCAGGAATAGTGCGATAGCGCAGGATGGATGCGGAGGTTGAGATTGGCATCAGTTGAAGTCCTGACGTTTGACGATGCAGACGAAGCCAGTCATCTGTCCGTTGGCTGATGACGCGTTGTGGCAGTCGACGACGGTCGATTGTCCGTCAGGCTCGGCGCCGTCGGCCGCGAAGTGGTAGATGCCCGCGCGGCTGATCGTGATCACCGCAGACGTGTTCGTGCCATCGTTCAGCTTGTATCTGGGATTGACGGGATTGGACGACGCGGGCGTGTACGAGGTCACGACCATGAACGCCTCCTCGCGTCCGCCCGACGGATTCGAGTCGTAGTCGGGAAGCGCCAGGTCAGCTGACGTGAACACCGTTGTGAACGCCGAGTACTTGTCGCCGGCGTACCACACATCCGCCTGCTGGAAGTTGGCCGTGGCGGTCATCAGGTCGCCCGCCGAGGCGCTGATCTCCTGCGCGCCACAGATCGCGCGGCCGATGAATATTCTCGTACCAGTCAGCGCGCCGACGGCCCCGCCTTTGCCGCTCAACACGCACATCCAGGAATCGGCGGTCGTCGACTTGGAGAGGTCTTCCAGCGAGCGCGAGCTTGCGCCGTAATAAAGCGTGTCGAGGCTGACCTCGACCACTCCGCCCGCGCTCACGCGTTTGGACGCGAGCACGTTCTGCACGTTGTAATCGATGACGTTCGCGTTGGAGTTCACGCTGAACGTCCCGACATCTGGAGAAAGGTCGAGCAGAGCGGTACCGGTGTCGAATAGCAGCTGATTCTGGTAGCCGCCGTCAGCTGCTCGGCGAACGTTTAGCGCCATGGTCTACTTCCCGCCATCGTTCGCGTTGGTCGGCGCGCACTGGATTTCAGCGCGGTACAGCCAGCGTGGCTCAAGAACGTCGCGCATGTAACGGAAAGAGTGACTAAATTGCCACCCTTTGTAGGCATCGGCTGCCTGCAGTTCCTGCGGACTAAACAGCTTAGTGATCTCCTCGGAGCGAGCGAACGTGGTCGCGATTGGAAATCCAGCCAGGATGACGCCGTGATTTCGCCAGTCGTTGGCGGTCTGGTCAGTCCGGTCTGAAGGCTTGAACCGGTTCATCAACGGGTTGTCGTAGTTGTTCGAACCGCCGTCGATGCCGAACGTGGCATCGACGTAGAACGATGCCTTGCCAGAATCAGCACCGTCAGGCTTGGCAGGGTTGATCAGGTAGACATCAATGTCGTAGACCGTGCCAGCATAACCAGCTGGTGTGACATCTCGACCTGCGAAGATTTCTGGTCGCATGGTCTCGATGTTTAGCATCTGGCTAGTCTCTGTAATCGAGCGCCAGTGAGCTGGCATCATTACGCAGAACGGTCGCCCGTTCGATTCTCGACCAGTCTTGATCTGCGAATTCTGCATCATCGCCATCTGAATTCGCTTGAGCGCCTTCAGCGGCATGTCCTGATCCGCGTTAGAGCCTTGTGCGGTACCGGCGTGAACGCCTTCGAGCGGCAGGTAGTTCGTGTCTGATCCGTACCTGAAATCGTTGTCGGTTGGGATCAGCGAGTTCCCGCCGTCCTGCGCGCCTGGAGGACTGAGGTTTGTTCCAGTAGCCGTCTTAGCGCCGCGATTCATGTAACGCAGAATGTCGAGGTCTAGAGCCTGGGCGGTCATCAGCCCAGCCTCTTCAGCGAGGAATGCGACTTCGTCGATGACCGACATCCTTTGAGATGCCAACGGGTCCTGCCACTGAAACTCGAATTCCTGATTGAACTTCAAGACTCGCGTGTCGCTATCGATTGTTGCGAACGCGCCTGCGAAACTGTCGAAAGCAACATTGCCAACCTGATCTCGAGGTGCCCGGTTCGTTCCTATGCGCGGCTGCTGCACGATGACCGTGCCAGCGCGCTGCAGCTCAGCTTCGTGCTGACGATTGAGGAACATCGTCGAGCGCATGGTCGCCGTGACGCGCTTGCGCCAGATGTCTGAGTAGACCTGGCGCATCACTTTGGGGTCTGTCCGTGTCAATGCCATTTCCCCACCTCCACCACATCATCCACACCTAGAAACGACCGAACGACTCTCCCAACGGATTTGCCATAAGTTTCGCAGGCGTCGAGGGAGCTGATGCCGCCTGCATCGAGCTGGTCGGGTTGGCCTGCGGCACCGGCGCGGGCGCCGCCAGGTCCCCGCCAACCGAATCGGGAAAGGAAGGTACCGATTCGGTGGTTTGCGCCGGTGCCGCAGGCCGATACATGATTTCGCCAGTCGGCTCGCCGTCGTCCCCGAACGTGACATCGCCGACGGCGAAGCGCGCCTCGGCCTCGAGGTCGAGGTCTGGCGGGAGGTAATGGGATAGCACGTGCTTGCGCCGGTATTCCTGGACGCGCTGTTCCTCGATCGCCTTGGCGCTGGCCGTGACCTGCTGCTCGGCCGCGTTCGCGCGGGTGTTGGCCTCGCGCAATGCCTTCTTCGCTTCTGCGAGCTGGGTCTCCAGCTGCGCGATCCGCGGGTCTGCCGGCGCTTCGGTTGCTTCGTCAGTCATTGTCGTCGTCCTCCTCATCGTCATCTTTGACAATCATAGCTTCTAAACGGGCGCGTACTTCTTTTCGGATGTCAACGGGGTCGGGAGGCGGGTTGTCGAACTCGCCGCGCTCGATCAGGAATTGCAGGTCGAGGCTCTGGTCGCCTGCCTGCATGGCGGCAAGCCTGAAATGCGCACGGGCGGCGCTGAGTTCGCCGCCCAGCCAGTGGCGTAGCTTTCCTTGCGGCTGACCATTCTCGAAGTCTCGCGCGGCTTCTTCTGCAGCACGCGCGGGAAGTTTGCATGCGTGGCACGCCGTTGCGATTGGAGACCCCAATTTGACCAGCGAAATCACCTTTCGCCATTTCTGGCGCGAGTGATCGTTGGCTCTTTTCCCCACTTGGTAAATATCAGTCGAAGGCATCGTCGAACGCTCCACTGAAAGCTGAAGTGGTGGCGGCTGCGCTGCTGCCGAATGCGCTGCTGAACGCCGCTCCGAATGGGTTGTCGCCCGGTCCGCCCGTGCCTGTCCCGCCGCCCGTGCCACCACTCGAATCTGGAGGGGTTGAGCCACCACCATCATCAGGCGTCGAGCCTCCTCCGCCCGTGCTGATTGAAGATGATGTGACCGCCGCCTCGGCGGCGATGAGCTGTCGTCTCCGCTGAAGCGAGAGTAGAAATAGGCCTACGCGGCTCATGCCTCCAGTCTAGTCCAAATTCCGCCCTCCTTGCGCCAACCTCGCTCGTGCGCCAAACGCTCACGCTCGGCTGCTCGCTTGAGCGGAGCTAGTTCGCGCTCGCGTTCGGCTCGCGGAACCACTGGAACACCGGATGCTGTCCAACGAACCCCCTCCCCCTTCGCAGCCCCCGGTCCAGAACCTGGATGTGGACTCCCCGATCCCCCACTCGTGGTCTGATCGGGACGCTCTGATCTGATCGGGGAGGGTTCGTTGGACACTGGACGTTTATTCGTGATCCATCGGTGCTGGCGTCGCGAGCGCAGCGGGAATCCGATCCCGGCGCGTCGCAACACGATGTTGACCATGGACTTGCCGATCTTGGCGATCTTGCGTCGGGCCAGCTCGTAGGCGATCTCGCGGCATGAAAGTCCGAGTCGATGATGCAGGTCGAGGATTCGTTGGTCGCGCCAGGCCACTTTGGCTCGGCGCACAACGCCCGAGCGAATACCGTGCTCGGAGTTCTGTTGTGGCGTCCAGTCTGATGGGTTATAGTGATGCACGGAAGCCATCCTTCCACTCTTTTCGCTCGACCCCGCCGACACCATGACACTGGTCGGCGGGGTCACCTTTTTCTCCCCACTCTAGCCCATCAACGATTTCTATCCGAACGCCCCTCGTATGGAATTTCCTGATACGAGCAGAATTGCACGTGCATGGACATGTACTTGTGGTACAATATGTGTACACGCGGTAAACCACTCCAACCACCCGCGCGAAAGGAAGAACGATGGACTACCGACACACTTGCGAGGTGCAGACCTCCGGCCGCCGCGAGATTCTGGTCGAGCGCTGGACCTGCAACTTCTGCGGGCACAGCGAGGCGGAGACCGACTACGACTCCGCGACCGACGCCGCCCGCGCTCACGCCGCCCGCTGCCGCCTGCAGCGGCTGCGCCAGCGGACTGGCGTGCTCGCTCGCTAGAACCGGCGAAACCTCCGAAAGGAGGTCTGGGGATGGTTGGCTACCACCCCACTGACGAGCCAAGCCAAACGAGGAGACTGACGTGAAATACGAGAAGCTGACCGCCCTGCTGACCACCACCCTGACCCCGCCGCCGGTGATCAGCGCGGCCGACGCCTACGAGTTGGCGCTCGGGGCCGACGCACTGGTCGACTGGATGCGCGAGCGACTGGAGATCGTGACCAGGCCGTACAGGCTCGACACAGTCGATGCGGAGTCGAGCGCCGGCCAGCTCGTGATTTACGCCAAGCGCGTGAAGCTCGCCAACTCGCGCGAAGACGCCGAGTGGCAGGCGCAGACCTGCTACGCGTTCGCGAAGAACGTCGACCGGGCCGCGCAGATCAATCGCGAGCGCGTCGAGGCTCAAATCCGGTGGATTGACCAGGAGCGCAAGAGTCATCAGCGCGCAAGGAGCTAGAACCGGCGAAACGCCCGCCAGGGCGTCGCGGATCGGTTGGCTACCGACTGCCTGATGAGCCGAGCCGCTGGACTGATTGCGAAGGGAAGTTTCCGCCGCCAAATCGCCCGCCTGGAGATTGCACCAGGCGGGCGAGCGCATAGGAACCATCATGGATGACATTGACCGAACAGAGCCGGACGACCAGAAGATGGAGCTCACCCTGCGCCTGAGTTACGAGGTCTGGGTGAAGATGCTTGGCCAGGCAGTTGGAATGGGCTACGAGCGCGACGTCGAGGCCTACGCCATCTCTCTTCTGGAGAGAGAGGTTGGCGTATGGGACTAAGCCACGAGTCCACGTGGTGGTACTGCACCGGTTGTGGCGAGCGGTGGCCGCAAGAATGGCCACGCTACCGATTCGGGCCAGGCTTGAACCACTGCACCGACTGCCACGATCAGAAAATCTCGGAGTGGTGGGTTCGCCGCGCCGAGGAGGAACTCAGGAGGTTGGGATGACAGAGAAGATTCCGTTTACCGAGGACGACTTTCGCCTGATTATGGCGACACTCGAAGTCGATATTGATCGTCGCGATGAGAAGCTCAAGCGCGAGCGCCTGCTGCTCATCAAGATACAGGAGCTTCTGAACGGAGAGGTCGACGATGAGTAACGACAACCCCCCGCCATCCTGGTACGAGCCGCCGGACGAGCTCGAGATTCCCGAGCTCGACATGGTCGACGAAGCCATGGCGATCCTCAAGCTCGCGCTCGATATGCGCGAGCTAGCCGATATCGCCGGCGCGGTTCGCGAAGCCTGGGGCCACCTGCGTCCGATCATCGACGCCGACGAGTTCAGCTACGAGAACGACATGATCGCCAGAGATGGAGGATTTGAATGACGAAGAGTTCAATGGCGCTCGCCTTGTCTAGAGGCCTGCTTGATGAGGTCATCGATCAGTGTGATCTCGCGAAGACGCTGCCATACCCCAAATCACGCCTCGTCGCATTGATGGACGCTAAAGAGTCGATGGATGAAGCGATCAGAATTCTCAAGGAGGCCAGAGATGGCAATTAACATCACAAAGTCGGATCAACCCTTGCCGCCACAACCACTGACAGTGGTGCTCTACGGCCAACCGGGTGTCGGCAAGACCTCGCTTGCGTACACTGCGAGCAATCCGCTCCTGCTCGACTTTGAGCGAGGCTCTCACCGGGCAATTGGCCGGGGCGACAGCGTCCAGATCGAGAAGTGGTCAGACCTCGCCGACTTGCGCCAGAGCGACCTGCGACCATACTCGACGATTATCGTAGACACCGGCGGCCGCTGCCTGGACGTCATCACCGCCGACCTCATCGAGCACGATAAGCGAATGTCTGCACGCTCAGGCCAGCTGACGCTCCAGGGATACGGCGCGCTTAAGGCCAGATTCGTGCAATGGGTAAACCAGTTGCGCTCTTCGGGCAAGGACCTGGTCATCGTGGCGCACGCCGAAGAGCAGCGCGTCGACGGAGACGTGCAGCTGCGCGTGGACATGGTTGGCGGCTCCAAGGGCGAGATCGTGAAGCTAGCCGACGTGCTCGGATACGTCTGCATCCGTCGCGGTCTGCGAGTGATCGATTTCGCGCCTGGCGATATCCAGATCGGCAAGGACCCCGCCGACCTAGGTGAAGTCGAGATTCCGAACCTCAACGACGAGCCAGATTTCCTCGCCAGGACGCTAGCAATGCATCGAGATGCGTTTGTCGACGGCGAGCAAGCCGCCCGGCGCGCGCCCGCCGAGGCCGAGCCTGCAGCGCCAACCCTGCGCGAGAAGCGACTCAAGGTCTTCGACAAGGTCGCGTACGACGCCTCCTGGAAGCCCGACGATATCGCCCGAGGAGCAGTCCTGGAGCTCCTTGGCGTCCTGCCGGACGACCTGTTCCCAACACAGAAATCCATCCGTGCGTTTGTCGACGACTATGCCGTCAGGGGATGGATGCCATGCCGCATGGCATTGGCAGGAATGGTGAGAGGACTTGAAGATGCCGGCGAGTAAGCGCACCGAGCAGGCCAATGTGCGGCTGTCACGGGAGGAGTACGACGATCTCAACGTGCGCGCCGAGCGCCTCGGCATGTCGGTGTCGCAGTACATCCGCCTGCTTCTGCTGCGCCACCATCTTGAGGATGTGAGCGAATGATCAGCGAGAAACAATTCCAGGCGCAGGTCATCGAGCTCGCCGAGCTCACCGGATGGCTGGTCTACCACACCTACGACTCCAGGCGCTCGCAAGCGGGGTTCCCAGACCTGGTAATGATCCGTGCGCCACGGATCATCTTCGCAGAGCTCAAGAGCGCCGACGGAAAGATCAGATTGGAACAGCAGATGTGGCTCGACGAGCTTCGCAAATGTGCAGGCGTGGAGACGTATCTGTGGCGCCCGGACGACTCGGATCAGATCGAGTGGACGCTGAAGGGATCTTGAGATTATCGACATGAGCGAGCTCAAGAAGATGGGATGCCCGTGCATGATTGATTTCTCGTTCACGTGGCCGTGCCCGAAATGCGGCCGGCCAGTGATCGGTCGGGTCCGGCGACCAGAACAGGCGCACGCGCAATGCCCGGTGCCTCAATACACGATGAAGGGGTTTGACCGATGACCGCGAAGCGATCTCGCAAGAAGCGAGCGCCGACGATGGTCGAACGCCAAATGGCTAAAACGTCGAGCCGCGAAGATATCAAGCTGAGGTTGCTGCAGGTTCACGAAATCCTGAGCGCGGCCGCGCTGCTGCAGGCCGAAGAAGCCGCACGCCAGGCGCGTCAGCTTGGCACTGGTGAGCCGCAGCTGCAGCAGCTGATCTCCAACCTCAAAGCCGTGCAGGGCCAGGCCTGGTTCCTGGCGCAATCCGTGAGCGTGGAGACCGATCATGACGCTGAATAGCCGAGGCAAGCGCGCTGGCCATGTGTTTCTTTGGAATTCTGGCATGGGACTGTGCGGACCATGCGCCGAGGAGGTGATCCGTGAACAGGAAAGAGCGCGAGCGAGCCGAGCGCAAGGCCCAGGCGCGAGCCGAGCGCCAGCCGATCAAGAACGTCGAGAAGAAGAAGCGCCATCGCAGGCGCTTGAGGAGGGGTAACCGATGATCGGCGACGACCAGACCTTCCGCGATCACATCCGAGCAGTCAACCTGGAGGCCGAGGAGAAGATCGAGCGCAAACGGCGCGGCGGCCGTCTACTTCGCGAGATGCCGGTTGACGCGCCGCTCAAGGATGTCGAACCGGCGCGTGAGGTCGGCGAGCGGGTCGACGCTTGATCGCTTTCGCGGGATAGGCAACCGCCTTGTGCGCTTCGGAGCGGCTTTCTCGGGATAAGCCATCTCCATCACCTTCGGCAGCTGCATCTCCCACCACCAGACCGGTGGGTCGAATGGCTTGTTCTCGGGATTGATCTGGCGATGCGAGACCAGGTTCTGGTTGATGACCAGCCGCTCGCCGATGACATGGTCGCCGAGCCAACGCAGCAGCTCAGCGAGCTTGCGCTGTTGCGCGCCAGGCATGGGGTAGTGCGCAGACCAGAGCTGGTTCCCATTCTCCATTTCGACACCGATGCAATCGATGTTCGGGTTCCGACCCTTGAACCCCGGCCACTGAACCAGGCGATACTGCGGCTCTTTGATCCCTTGAGTCCAAGCTATGTGATCGGTGTCGACGTGTTGCTCGAGCGAGCCGTCCGCGCCGAGCGTGAAGTGAGCTGAGATCAGCACGCCCTTGGCGCGGTGGTCAAAGTTGCGCAGATAGCCTGACCATCCAGCCATGTGATGCAAGCAGACCGCTGACTTCTTCGTTCGCTTGCGACCGAAGCAATCGGGCGGGCTTGGATTCCACTTCGCCGCGGCGTATCTCATCGAGGATCACCGAGATCGTCGGGCCCGAAGTCTTCGTCGTAAGGAACTTCGGTATTGCTGACGGGTTCGGTCTCGAAACCGAGCGGTGCCTTCTTGTCGCTCGCGACTTGCAGCTCGCCGACGCGGGCGTCGGCACGCCGCACTTGCGCCCAGCCGCCAACGCCGCTGAGGCCGAGTGCGCCCGCGGTCAGGGTCCCGAGCACGTATGGATCGACGGTGGCCAGACCGCTGAGGCCGGCCACGCAACAGCTCGCGAACCCGGCGAGTCCAACCAGGATTGACCAGGTTTCGCGTTGGCGCAGCTTTGTCACGTCACCTTCTCGACGATCAGTGCAACGTAAGGCGAGCCGACGACGCCGGCGATTGTCGCTTTGAGCTTGGACGGCATCTTGCTCCACAGCTCTCTGGCCTGCCACTCAACGCGACCCTGTTGCAGCGCGTCTTGGTGACGCCGGTACGCCATGCGCGCCGACGATTTGTACATCCGCTCAGCCCAGTCTGGAACATCGTGGCCATTCGCTTCGGCCTTCGCTTGAGCGACCGCCGCTGCGACGTACGAGTCTTCATGTTCAGCTTTTTCGCTGTACAGCACGATAATTCTCCCGTTCACGCGCCTTGCGCGCGCTCTTGGTCTCGGCTTTTTCTTTGGGGGTTGGCTTCCCACCTCCCGCAATCGAGCCGCCAGAATTCTTGCCGACTGATTTGAATCCAGCTGGCGATGAGCTCAGGCGTCCACCCTTGCCTGCCGATCCACCTTTGCCGCGCTTGCCGCGACTAGGTTTCTTGGTCATCAGATATCTCCCACTCCCGCTCGTTGTGCGAACTGGATGAGTGGTCGGCTGGTCGCCGACCCATCCCACGGGCTAGATGTTACGGCATCGGCTGCAAAATCCTGGAACGTCGTCGCGTCCGTAGCCCACTTGAAATACGCCGTCAGGCTTCCCGAGCGCGGGAAGTACGCAGCCCATACCGCCGTGTTGTGCGCGCGGTACCAGGTCTCGATCTTGCCGAGCGGAACCAATTTCTCGTACGCCGTGTATGCGTCCGACGCCTGCGCGTCAGTGAACGAGCCGCCGGCGACGTGCTTGACCACCGCGTATCCGCTCAAGATCCAGTAGTAGGTGTTGCGCCACCGGTCAGTGACCGACGTGTTCGGCGTCACCTGGATCGTGTTGTTGTTGTCCAGGGTGATCGTCGACGCCGAGACGCTGGAGTCGCCGGAAACCCAGTACCAGTTCAGCTCGTTGAGCGCCCGCTCGGCGTGCGCCTTGGCGAGACCTGCGATGGTCGAGCGGGTGTACGTGCGATTTGGCGAAGACAGCGGAATCAGCCGTCGGTTCACCGTATCAACAGCAGTGATCGCGCCGCTGGAGATCGTCAGCATTGCGCCGAGCAGATCCGGGTTCGCGGTTCGAAGCGCATTGCTGATCTCCGCCCAGCCAGTCGCATCCGATTTCAGCGCTGCCTTCATCGAGTTCGCGAGTGTGCCCGTGGTCGACTCGCCCGGCGGGAACAGAACCGCGTCGGTGAGCGCGAAGTATCCCGTTCCCGCCAAATGCTGGTAGAGGACCTTGTATTCAGCCATGCGTCACACCCTGCTCGAACGCGCGCGCACGTCCTTGAGCTTCAAGCTCGAGGTTGTGCCGCCGTTGATTAGCCACTGACAGTAAAGCCCGCCGATCATGTGCAACGAGCCAGCAACCTTGACGGGCGCGAACCGCATCTCACGCTCCCATCCGTTATCTCCGTTGATCGATCCAGCCTGCGCCTCGAGTGGAGGCACGTCGTCGTCGATCCAGACCAGCTTTAGGTGGTCTGACGGGAAATACATATTCGTCGTAGTCACCGCGGTGTGGTTGTGCAGATCGAGCGCCAGCATGTAATTGGGATGCGACGACGGGTTCACGATCATGTTGATGACGGGGTGCGTCGCCGGATCAATCGGGTTCGCGAACGCCTTGTACGTCGTGTCATTGTCGCCCGCGTTCAGAGTCTGGTCGGCCGAATACAGGTCGATGCTCGGCGCCTGCAGCTCGTCTTGCCAACTGAGGTGAAACATCTGCGAGGTGAAGTTGTCGAACGTCGGGGTGGTCCCGCCGTGGCCAACGAGTGCAGGGACCCACCTGTGATCTGGATCGTCTGCGTGAATGGACAAGAAGTAGCTCGACGAGATGATCACCACCCACGCGTACGTCGTGTTCGCGCGCGCGCGGATCGCGAACGGCTGCGCGTTCGACGGATATGCATCCCAGTTGTCTGTCTCTGGAACCGTCGTCGACTTGTTTGCGACATTGAACTGGATGTTGAATTCGCGGTCCGAATTCGACTCGTCGTAGGTGAAGATGTAGCCGATCCCGTATCCAGTCGAGTTGGTTGCGTCAATCTCAGCGAGCGTCTGGCGCGAGGACAGATCGAGGCTGGCGAAGGTCTCGACCGTCGACTGCGTATCCTCGTAGTAGTAATAGGCGCGCCAGATCGTGTCGCGCAGATCGGCGCTCGAATCATTGACGTCGGTCAACACCTCACGCACATCTTGCGCGCTGATATCGCCGGATGTGTTGTCCGCGAGCTTCGCGGCGATCTGCTGCTCGATTCCCTTGCGGGTTCGAATTGTCATCAGCCCAACCTATCCGGTCCGTTCAGCCTCGATTGATCGAGGATGAACCTGCCTTGGACGTACGTGCCCGCCATATCAACCATGCTGCACCTCATCTTCCCCAACCGCCGTGAACCACCAAGATACTCGATTCCTAGAACCAGCATTCGGTGGTTCGCGAGTTGGTGACCATCAGGACCTTCGACGATGAGATGCGCGATGTCCGCGGCGCGCAGGTCGCGGAGGCGGTCGTTTTGGGTTTGATGTGTCTGCGCGAGCGGGAATTCGACCTCGCGGTAGCTGATCGGCTCGCTCAAACGTGTCAGCGCCTTGTCGATGAATGTCCCAGCAGGACTTTGAACGACTGACCTCGTGAACCAGGCTGGAAGCTTGAGCTCGCGCTGACCATATTTCGCAACCGAAGCAGATTTGGTGATCCTCGCTTCCTGGTAAGCGGTCAACGCTGGCCTGGTGTCATCCCAGTCGACCGTCGCCCAGACTCGAAGCCAGAAATTCTTCGGGAAGTTACCAGACTCGCCGTCTGTTCGCTCATCGTATCCTTCGTCGACAGCCGCGACGCTGGCGCTGGCGCTGGCTGAAGTTGTGCTCGTCGAGGTGAGTGAGCAGGTTGAGCGGTTCGTCGCGCCCGCGTTCAGCCGCCGATTGTAGAAATCTTGCTGCGCAGCGACCTGATATGGCTCGGATACCGTCGCGTATATTCTAATTGCGAATTGTTGAGGCGAGTAGGAATACCAGAAAGGAATTCTTTCGTTCGAGGTAAACTCATTGTACGAGCGCGGATATTGAGCGAACGAATAGCCCATCGTCCCAGTCGTTGTGTTCGATGAAGAAATCGAGCAGCTCGAGCGGTTTGTTGCAGATGACGGTACTCGACGTTTCTGAGCACCTTGATAGTTAAGGTACGTCTCGGTGTCCGAGCGACGAAAGCTCTCAGCCACCTCGCAACGCCAATATCTGGCATTGGTGTACGCCGTCGGGATCGTCGCGCTAAATGATCCCGTAGACATCAGTTCACCGTTCGTCGCGGTGAACTGCGGTCCGACTATGTCTGTGCTCCCGACCAGATGCTCGAAGTGTCTGTAAAGGGTCTCGTTGAAGTTGTGCTGGCCACTCACGTACGTCGAGGTATCCGACTGGTGATAGCTCGGCTCGACCTCGCAGCGCCAGTTTCGCGCGTTGCGGTAGGTGGACGGGAGCGCCGCGGTGACCGTAGACGTGTTTAGCGTGTTGCCTAAGTTCGGGCCGCGCACATTGAAAGTGCCGACCAGGATTTCACCGCTTCGGACATAGCTCTCGGTCGTCGCATCGCCGCCGTCGTATGCGACGATCGCCGTGTTTTTCACCTGGTCGATGTCCTGGATGTCGACGTAGCCGTCGACCAGGATGTTCATGAACCGGGTGTCGAGCAGCGCGGCGCTGACGTTGTTCAGCGTCTCGGCTGAAATGATCGCGATTTGTCCGTCGGGGCGCTCGATCACGTAGCCCCCGATGAATTTTGAGAGATCGGTCAGAACACGCCCGACTGTAGATGTGATTTCAACCTGGTCGAGGCTGACGTTCGCTATGATCGAGCCGCTCCACAACGTCAGTCCGAATTCAGATAGCACGGTCTCTACGAACGACCTCGCGGTCGTAGTGCTGCCGAGCAGGCGCTCGTATGGGCGGTCGTAGATCGGCTCGTTCGAGCTGAACACGCGAAACTCAGCGATCTCGTCATTGGACTGGTCAATATGCGTTGGCGGTTCGCACCATGCATAAACGACCGATACTCCATCGATCCGCATCCGAAATCGGTGCGACTTGGAGAGCTGGGTTGTGGTGTACGGCGACGTTGTGCGCCGCCGGTCGTATTTGTGATCCTTGTTGAAGAGATTGACGCGCCCACGGGCGCCGCGCAGCCACAGGTCACCCCCGCCTGAGATGAATTCAGAACCAGTCGAAATCCAGTAGTCGAAAACGTCCGCGGTTACGTCCACGAACGTGGACGTGTCTGTGAAGTCGATCTCGAAAGTGACAGCCGCGATCAGCGGCGCTGGCATCGCTTACGCGCTCGCGTTATCAGCCTCGAGCGCCGAGACCCGCAGCTCTAGCGACTCGATGCGCTGACCGTGAGCGCCAAGCAGCAGGTCCGTGCGCTTCTGATCAGGCGTATCGCTGTGCACGTCAGCGTGCGTCTCGGGATCGTAGTCCGCGTCCAGCTTGATGATCGGGATGCGGACGCGCTTGTCCTCGCCGAGTCCGGCGTGAGTGTATTCGTGCGCCATGATTAATCCGTATCGTTGGATGCTTCGAGCGCGTCGAGGCGCTCGGATGTGCGCTTCACGAATTCCGCGAATCGCGTGTTGAGCGAGTGCAGGACGCTGAGCAGTGGCATCCGCGCGTCCAACCCGTCGATGCGTGTCGCGTTGGCGTCGATCGACTCGGATAGCGCGGCTCGCGCAAGAGGCGCGGCCGCCACCGCAAGTGTGAGTTCGGCGACCTCAGCTTTGAACTGCTTGAGCTGCATCAGCTCGAGTGTGATGAAACAGATTCGTTGCGTTGAGGTTGTCCATCCTGACGTCAATCCGCGCGAGCCATCCGAGTTGATCGGTGTCACGCGGGCGCGGTAGAAGTGAGATTCATGCGCTCCGCAGTGCACAAGTCCAACGTGTGCATCCCAAAAATGCATGGCGGATCGCCCTGGAGAATTTGCGTGATCCCAGTTCACGTAAACCTCGCTCGCGTCGACGTTCAACGTGACCACGCGCCTATGCGACTCCGAACAACCATCCGCACCCCATGTTGAAAATGTCCAACAACCGATTTCGACCTCGTAGCTCGGTGCACTGCCATCCCACTCCCATTGAATGGTGATCGCGTGCGCCGGAGGATGACCTTGGTTCAACCAAACGATCGGCGGGTCGTCCGCGCGCGCGAAGTTGACCGTCAGCGCCAGCAGCGCCAGCGCCGCCACAATCGCAATCAGAACCTTCATGTCCAACCTCCTAATTCGGCACGCCGACGCCTGGAACGCCGTGGTACCAGTAGACCTCGTAGTCGACGGCTTGCGTGCCGGTGATCTCCAGGATGACCAGTCGGTCTTCGGTCGCGAGATTTCCATCTTGGGTCGGGTCGTGAACGGCCCGCCGGACAACGCGGATTCGGCCGTGCGCAGACGCGGCTTCGTCGAACTCGAATACGCGGTTGAAGCCAAGCGCGCACGGGATTGTCCAGTTCGAGAAGATGACCTCGCTCATGTTGCGATATGTGATCACCCACCACCCGAACGTCGGGTAGTTCGCGTTGATGTATCGAGTGGTCGTCGTCTGAGTTGACGACGCAGGGATCGTCGCTTTGCGGAAAGCGCTCGCGCCTCCAACTCCATCGGCGGTTCGCACTCCAAGATGCTGACGCCGGATTGCCAGGTTCTCAATTTCGTCAGCCGTGACGCAATCGTCTTGCAGATGCCGGTTCTCGACAGTGTCGTCGGCCATCCGATTGCCGTTGATTTTTGCCCAGTAAGGACACGATTGCGAAACGCCATCGTGAACCAGCACCATGGGCTGCGTCGGCAGGTTGATCGTTCGCAGATCGCGAACGCCGTCTGCGCAGAACATCTGACCAACCTGCGTCGCGATCCCGAGCGCGCTCGCGCGATTCCAATCGCGAACCGACGTGTTGAGCTCAGCGGCGAGCAGATCGTCGTTGACAATCCAGGTTCGAGGGTCTGGTTGGCTAGCCATCAGACACCGGCCTCGCGCAGGCCGCGGCGAACCGCGTGATTGATATTTCGTTCGAGGTCACTCGGGTAGACCGATCCGTCAACTCGCACATTCACCACCACCTGCATCCCCGCTCCACGATTCAATGGTATCACCGCTTCCGGCCCAGATTCTCCAATCATAGCGAGCGTCGGGCTGCGCACGATCCCGCCGCCCGCGAGTTGGATGACGCCATCTTCTAGCAGCTTGTATAGATTTCGCATCGCCTCAGACTTTGAGACGCCAGACGCGAGCATATTCGCCAGAACATCGCCCCACCTCGGGCGATTGTCAACGGCCGGCGGAGCGACGTAGTCAGGGGCCTTTGTGGGGTCTTTCTTGATCAGCTCGACCTGCGCACGCTGCATACGCAACTCGCGATTGAACTTCTCAGTGTCGCTATCCTGTCGGTCTTTGGCGCGCTTGTTCGCGCGCTCTTCCTCTGGCGTGAACTGCGTCTCGAGATCACCCTCGACGATTGCCTTGCCACCTAGCGTGAATCCGGGGTTGTTGGGGTCTTCGGCGCTAAGGTCAACGTCGTCCTCATCGTCCTCCTCCTCGCCGCCGCCGCCGCCGCCGCCGCCGCCGCCGCCGCCGCCGCCGCCGCCGCCCGAACTGGACGTCACGATCCCCGCAGCCGAGATGATGCCGTCACGGATCGACGCGACGTTGCCCGCGACTTTGGAGTTCAGGTCACGGATCGCCTGCACCGCTCGATCAAATATCCCCGCCGTGTCAAACGACTCGCCGGCCCCAGACGCCAGAAGTTCGGCGATCTGCACGGCGGCGCCAGTCGCGATCAACTCTGCCTGCGCAGTCGCCGCGTTCTGGCTGACGCGCCCGAGCGCTGAGTTCAAATCAGCGAACGGGTCATTGTCGACGGCCTCGGCGGCCTTCTTACGCAGGTCTTCGATGTGGCCCTCAGCTTTACTCGCCGCCGTTCCCATCGCCTCCAGTGACGTCGACGCGATCTCAGTGGTGTAGGTTGTCGAGTCTCGCAGCGCCTCCTCCGCCGACGTGGCCACATCGGCGGGCAGCTTTCCTGCATCTGTGGCGAGGCCGGCCAGGAACTCGTCGGCGTCCTGCGTGAGATCATCGACGAATTTCGTGATGTTGGACGACACATTCTTGATCGCATTACCCAAGTCCTCATCAAAAAAACCCGCAATCGTACCGATAAAACCGCCGATGTCACCAACCAGCCCTGCCATCCGCTCGGCTAGCCAGCCGAGCGCCGACCCCAGCGAGCGCACCACCCAGCGCGCAGCGTCGATCAGCGCGTCACGAATCTCATCTCGGAACTTCCAGATCACCACGCCGAGTGCGACGACCGCTGCAACGATGAGCCCGATCGGTCCCAGAATCCCGGCCCACGCGGCGGCAGCCGCGAGACCGACCGCCGCCAGTGCGACCGCTACGATCTTCAACGGTCCTGGCAGCTTGTCAAACACACGAGCCGCAGCCAGAAAACCAGAAGAGACATCGCCAATCAGCTCAACGATGTCCTGGATCACTGGAAGAATGATCGGAACCAGCTGATTGAACACGCCAGATATCTTATTCCGCATAATGTTCATCTGGTCGGTGAAGTCGGCGGCGCCCTGAGCACCCTCAGTGCTCATCACGTTGCCAGTTTCGCGAGCTGTTTCCTGCAAATCCTCGATCGCATCCCTGCCGCTGCGGATCAGCGGCAGCAGCTCGGGTCCAGCCGTGACGCCAAAGATTTCCATCGCCGCAGCCGAACGCTTCGTCGGGTCCTCGATCTTCGCAATCGAGTCAGATAGTCGCAGAAACATCTCTTCGGGATCGGACTCCTCGAACGCATCAGTCTCGATTCCAAGCTCCATCAAACGACTACGTGATTCGTCTGTGCCGAGCTGGAATTGCTTCTGCGCCCGACCCATCTTCTCCAGACCTTGCTCAAACGTATCCAGGCTCGAGCCTGACTGCTCAGCCGCGAATCCGAATTCCGACAGCGTCTCTACAGCCAGCCCGGTGCGGATGCTCATCTTGTTCAGCGCATCACCTCTGGCGGTGAAGTCTCCAACAGCTTTGCCGATCGCAGCGAACCCAGCTACCGCCGCTCCAATTCCGAGAGCTTTCGGATTGAGTCGACCGACCAACCCCTTGAACTTCGAGTTCACGGCTTGCGCTTTGGCCTCGACTTGCGACAACGATCGCTTCAATCCGCCGAAGCGGGCTTTACCAACGCCGTCGAGCGCTCGCTTCGCTTTGTCAGCGCCCTGAGCCGCACCGAGCAAATTCTGCTGCACTCCTTTGAGCGCTGCCTTTGAGCGGTCGTAGGCCTGGATTGCGATTACGACGGATGCTGCCATTATTCGAGCTCTCCATCTGGCGTGAACCGGCGTCCACGATATCTCCCGCCGTAGCGAGCTTCCGCTCGCTTGCGTGATCGCTCGCGCGCGCTGTTCAACGCCTTCTCGCGACGAACATCACGCCTGGCTTTGTCCACAACGGCGAGCGCAGCGCGACCGATGATCGACGATTTCAGCTTGTGCTTCAGGATCAGGCGAGCCATGATCCGGCGTGCGAACTTCGCGATGATCTGGCGCTTGGCCTCAATGTACTTGGCGTACACCATCTTGTTACGAACTTCGAAGCCGTTATCGCGGATGTTGATCTGGTAGAAGCGAGCGCGGCTCGCGCCGGTGTCGACGGGCCAGCCAGCCTCGCCCTTTTTGATACGGCGGATGAACTCAGCGGCGATCTTGCGCATCGTCGGTTTGCCGAGGTTCGGCGTGCGAATCGTGATGATGTTCGAGCGACCGACCTGACCGAATCGGCGGGCTGGGATCGCCATTTAGCCGAGCCGATCCTCGATCACTTCCTCGACGCGCTCGACCATCTTGCGCCGACCCTCGCGCCTGAGCCAGTTTGAAATCACGCCGCGCTTTTCTTCAATGATTGGCGCGTAGAAGTTTGATGAACCGACAGGTGATGCAGCCTGGTTGTGGAGCTCCCATTTGATTTCGGGCTCAGTGGTCTGGTTGTCCAGGAAGAAACCGCGCTGGTCAGCGCCGATCCCGAGCTTGGATTGACCAGTCAGGAATGGCCAACGCACCGGCGCAGCCTGACGCTCGCCGCCCTCGCGAATGGCCTCGACCACATCTTCACCGGCCTCGAACCATCCATCTGCGATGGCATCCTGCATCTCGCTGGACAGTTTGCGCGGATGGATCTTCTTGCCGTCGAGCGTGAGTTGGACGTTGATTTGAGTGTTAGGCACCGTACTTAATCCCGAATCTGATCGTCGCGGTCAGGTACTGACGCTCGTTCGCGACCGACGTCCGCGGGCCCTCGGGCGTGACCCGAAAGATGTAGCTCTGGCCGAAGAGTGCCGCGAGCACAGCATCCTGCTGCTTGATCAAGCTGAGCGCGTACTTGTCCGTCACATCCGAATCGAGGACGACCGTCGCGATGATCTGCGGCCACCAGGATGCGCCGATCTGCGTCCAGCCCGAATGGCCGAGGACGATGCATGGCGGCTGCCAGCGACCTTCGGTGACAACGCGCGTGCCGTCGATCCCGTCGAGCAGCTCGACCAGATCGTTCCAGGTGTCATCGAGTGAGTTCACCGGTACAACTCCAATAGCGCGTATGCCTGCTGCGGTATCAGCGGGTGGTCTGGCTTGGTGATCCCGCTGTCTAGCGCGAGCACCTCCTTCATCGACCCGCTCGCCTCGATGTTCGGCAGGTTCTGCGCGATGATCAGGCTTGCTGTCTGGAGGTCGAGTGGCGGGACTACGAGCTTGTAGCCAGCCGACGGCGTGAACGTCGACGTGTGCGTGAGATTCTCAAAGCGAGTCCCATCCCAAAACACGAGCTCGTTCGCGTCTGACTTCTCGTAGACCGATCCCGCGGGATCGGTCGGCGTCGACGCCGTGCGCACGGTGTCCTCGACGGTCCCGTACCCCCACACCCCCGTCATCTGCAGGTAACCGCCCATCCCATTTTTGAGGTAGGCGGTCCGCGACCACTGCCGAAAGTCGACGTCCGTGGTCTTCAGTTCTGTGGTCGCGTAGTCGACGATCGATACCGCCGTGATGTCAGACACCGGCATCTTGAGCGCCGCCCGCCCAGAACGGCAGACGTGACCGTATTTACCTGCGTGGCGGAGGAGCGTTGGCGCGTCGAACGGGCCGAGCACGAACTTGTCGATTATCCGCGCCGCCAGCCGCAGATTCTTCATCGTCACCGGCGTCGGCGCTGTCGGCAGAGTCGAATACATCTTCGTTGTCTTCCATCGGTTCGGAGTTGCCCTGCTCGGCTTCCCCGAGCGGATGAGGCCATTCTACCTCTCCGCCTGGACCGAACAGCGCGAGCAGCTGGTTGATGGCATGCAGCCACTCCCGTTGGACCCGCCGAATCATGTTGTACGCGACGACGTACGTCCTGCGCAGCGCCTCGCCGCTGACTGCGCCAGTTGGCGAGTTCTCGTTGAAGATGCCGAAGATGCTGATCGGCAAGCCCGTCATCGTCAGCATGGTCTCGACCAGATCGTCCCGTTGCTTGAACAGCGCTTCCAGGTTCGAGTCCCAGGTCAGATACTCGACGTTGGCCGCTGGCGTGGCGTAGACGCCGCCTCGCTTGGCGGTCGCCGCCAACTCCAAGGCCGCGAACGTGTCAGCGTCGTCGCCACTAAACATCACGTCTTCCTGGCCGACCTCGACCAGTAGCGGGTAGCTGTGGC